>NZ_JBEDNP010000059.1:0-2859 GCF_040105315.1 Pseudonocardia tropica | reverse complement strand
CCTTGGGCCTGCTCGATCTCGGTGGCCAGGCCGCGGACGTCGTCGCTGCCGGCGCGGTCGGTGGCCAGCTTCGACATCTCCACGGCCTGCTGGTGGTGCGGGATCATGCCCTGGGCGAAGGCGATGTCGGCCTGGTTGTGCTCGGCGGAGACCACCGCGCTCGGAGCGGCGGCGCTGGTCGGTGCGGGTGCCGGAGCCGCGGGTGGGGCGCTGCCGGCAGGCTCTGCGCCGCCGCAGGCCGACAGCACGAGGGCAGCGGTCAGTGTCGTGGCCGCGGTGGCCACGCGGGTGATCTTCATGTGTGGTTCTGACTCTCCGTGTCGAGGACGGGTGATCGGCCGGGACCCGACGCTCTGCCGCGCCGGGGGCCGATCAGGTCCGCAACACGCAGAGCTGAGCGAGTCGTCGGGAGACGGGGGGCGGCCGCTGCGCAGGGCGGCCGCGGGGGCGCTGGAGGGCCGCGGCGACCGCTGTCGGAAGCGGCAGGCGCCCGAGGAAAAGCCACACCGAAAGCAACGCGACCCCAGCGGCGGCCAGTACGGCCAGGCACAGATGCAGCGCGTGGGTGGCGTCGTGCTCGCCGTGGCCGGCGGGCATCGGCTGCTCGGACGCCATCGGTGCCTGCTGCGCGGATGCCGCGTCGGCCCGGTGGTCGCTGTGCCCGGCCGCGGCCGCTGCGACCGCCATCCCGTGCCCGGTGTCTGCCGCGGGGGCCGGGGCGACGAGTGCGTGCATTCCGATCAGACCGAGCAGAACAGGCAGGACCAGCAGCACCAGCTGCAACCCTTCTCGCCTGTTGCCCATGCAATCACGGTACCGGCAGGGCTGCCCGGTCCGCGCGTGCTGTGCCCTCGCTCTGACAGGCCGGCCAGTCACGGACCGACAGCACCACCGACGTAAGCCACCTCCGTCCACCTCGACGCAGCTTGTCCTGCTCACGCCGCACGAACCGTTGCCCCGCATGGTCACGGCGGTCGATGAGCTACCGAGGCCCGACCGCGACACGAGGGCATCACCCGGTGGTGTCGGCGCCGGCGAGACGTGCTGTGCTGCGCGCCGGCGTCAGGTCGAGACGGCGAAGAAGCTGAGCGTTGAGGGCGACGACGACGGTCGATGCGGACATCAGGATGGCGCCGACGCTCATCGGCAGGACGAACCCGACGGGAGCGAGCACTCCGGCCGCGAGCGGGACGGAGGCCAGGTTGTAGCCGGCCGCCCACCACAGGTTCTGCTTCATCTTCCGGTAGGACGCGCGTGACAGGTCGATCACCGAGAGCACCGACCTCGGGTCGGACGAGGCGAGGATGACGCCGGCGGAACCGATCGCGACGTCGGTCCCGGCGCCGATCGCGATACCCACGTCGGCCTGGGCCAGGGCAGGAGCGTCGTTGACGCCGTCGCCGACCATCGCGACCCGACGACCCTCGCTCTGCAGCTCGGCCACCTTGGCGGCCTTGTCCTCCGGGCGGACTCCGGCGAAGACCCGGTCGATGCCGAGGTCGGCAGCGACGGTCTCGGCCACGGCCCGGGCATCGCCGGTGATCATGACCACCTGGGTGCCGACGGCGTGCAGAGCCTCGACCGCCTCCCGGGATTCGGGCCTGATCTCGTCTGCCAGTCGCAGCGCAGCGATGACCTTCCCGTCAGCGAGGACGTGCAGGATGATCGCCCCTTGGCGGCGCCACTGGTCCGCGACCGCGAACTCGGCGGCGCCGTGCTGGTCAAGCAGATGGGGTCCGCCGACCTGGATCCGCGTGCCGTCCACGGTGGCCTCGACCCCGACCGCAGGAGACGAGGAGAACTCGCGCGCCGGGGGCACGGTCAAGCCCCGGTTGCTAGCCGCGCCGACGATCGCTCGGGCCAGGGGATGTTCGCTGTCGGACTCGGCCGCGGCCGCGAGAGCGAGCACCTCGTCCACGGCACGGCCCTCTCCCGGCTCGATGTCGATGACGGTCGGCTCACCCCTGGTGAGGGTCCCGGTCTTGTCGAACAGCACGGCATCGACGGTGCGCATCGACTCCAACGCCAGACGATCCTTCACCAGCACGCCGCCACGGGCGGCACGCTCGGTGGCGATGGAGACCACCAGCGGGATGGCCAGCCCGAGAGCATGCGGGCAGGCGATGACGAGCACGGTGATGGTGCGCACCACGGCGGTGTCGGGCAACCCGACCAGAGACCAGACCACCGCGGTGAGCACTGCTGCGCCGAGGGCGAACCAGAACAACCACCCGGCCGCGGTGTCGGCCAGACGCTGAGCCCGCGACGACGATGCCTGGGCGTCGGCCACGAGCCGGCGGATCCCGGCCAGCGCGGTATCGTCCCCGGTCGCCGTGACCTCGACCCGCAGGCCCGAGTCGGTCGCAACGGTGCCTGCCACGACCTGATCGCCAGTCTGGCGCCGCACCGTACGGGACTCCCCGGTCACCATGGACTCGTCCATGCTCGCCGCCCCGTCCACGATCGTTCCGTCGGCGGGCACCGACGAGCCGGGCCGGACGATGACCACGTCTCCGACCACCAGGTCGGCCGGTGAGACGGTGACGACGACATCGCCGTGATCGACCCGCTCGGCCTCGTCGGGCAGCAGCGCCGCCAGGGAGTCCAGCGCCGAGGTGGTCTGGGCCAGTGAGCGCATCTCGATCCAGTGACCCAGCAGCATGATCACGACCAGCAGCGCGAGCTCCCACCAGAAGTTCAGCTCGCCGTCGAGCAGGCCCAGGCTGGCACCCCAGGACGCGATGAACGCGACTGTGATCGCCAGGCCGATCAGCAGCATCATGCCCGGCGTGCGCGAGCGGATCTCTGCGATGGCGCCGGTGAGGAACGGACGCCCTCCCCACAGGTAGATCACCGTGC
>NZ_JBEDNP010000058.1:0-2909 GCF_040105315.1 Pseudonocardia tropica | reverse complement strand
ACCTGGTGACGACGTTCGCCCTGTTCATGCTCGGCGGCGCCATGGCTCTGCTGATGCGTGCCGAACTGGCCCGACCGGGGATGCAGTTCCTGTCCACCGAGCAGTACAACCAGCTCTTCACGATGCACGGAACGATCATGTTGCTGCTCTTCGCGACACCGCTGAGCTTCGGGTTCGCGAACTACATCGTGCCGCTGCAGATCGGCGCCCCGGACGTCGCATTCCCCCGGCTCAACGCCTTCTCGTTCTGGCTGCTCGCGTTCGGGTCGGTCGTGGTGGTGGCCGGCTTCCTGACCCCCGGCGGGGCTGCGGACTTCGGATGGACCGCGTACGCACCCCTGCAGAACGCCATCCACTCCCCCGGCCCCGGCGGCGATCTCTGGGCGGCCGGTCTCGTCGTCACCGGACTCGGCACGATCCTCGGCGCGGTCAACTTCGTGACGACCGTCGTGTGCCTGCGGGCACCCGGTATGGCGATGTTCCGGCTTCCGATGTTCACGTGGATGATGCTGTTCACCAGCCTGCTGATCCTGGTGGCCTTCCCGCCGCTCACGGCGGCCCTGCTGGCCATGGAGGCCGACCGGCACCTCGGCGCACACGTCTTCGACCCGGAGACCGGCGGCCTGGTCCTGTGGCAGCACCTGTTCTGGTTCTTCGGACACCCCGAGGTCTACATCGTCGCGCTGCCGTTCTTCGGAATCATCTCCGAGGTCATCCCGGTCTTCGCCCGCAAACCGCTGTTCGGCTACAAGGGCATGGTGTTCGCCGGAGTCGGCATCACGATGCTCTCGGCCGTGGTGTGGGCCCACCACATGTACGCGACCGGCGCGATCATGCTGTCGTTCTTCTCGTTCACCACGTTCCTCATCGCGATCCCCACCGGCATCAAGTTCGTGAACTGGATCGGGACGATGTGGAAGGGGCGGCTGACGTTCGAGACGCCGATGCTGTTCGCAGCGGGGTTCCTGGTCACGTTCCTGTTCGGCGGACTCACCGGGGTCCTGCTCGCGAGCCCGCCACTCGACTTCCACGTCTCCGACACGTACTTCGTGGTCGCCCATTTCCACTACGTGCTGTTCGGCACCATCGTGTTCTCCTTCTACTCCGGCATCTACTTCTGGTTCCCCAAGATGACCGGCCGGTTTCTCGACGAACGACTCGGGAAGATCCACTTCTGGCTGACCTTCGTCGGCTTCCACCTCACGTTCCTGGTGCAGCACTGGCTGGGGAACGAGGGCATGCCCCGCCGCTACGCGGACTACCTGCCCAGCGACGGGTTCACCGTCCTCAACACGATCTCGACGGTCGGAGCCTTCCTCCTCGGGGCGTCCACGCTCCCGTTCATCTGGAACGTCGTCACCGCCCACCGCTTCGGCCGGCGGGTCCACGCCGACGACCCGTGGGGGTTCGCCAACTCCCTGGAGTGGGCGACGACCTGCCCGCCACCGCGGCACAACTTCCACGAGCTGCCGCGCATCCGGTCCGAGCGGCCGGCGTTCGATCTGCACTACCCGCATCTCGCGACCCGGGCACGGGCGGAGGCCGCCCACAGCGTCGACCGGGCGCGGATCTCGGAGGCCTGACCCCCTGTTCCGGGCGAATGGGACACGTCACACTCTGCAGCGGTAATGTACGTTCATTTGGTGAAGTTGTAGGAGACATACCCCCAGGGGTATCAGCGGCCGGCGGGGCCGCCGTCTCCGAGAGAGGACCGGAACCCGACATGATCACCGTTCTGACCGTCGAGACGCCCGGCCTGGGCGACCGCAGCTACCTGGCGCACGACGGCGAGGTCGCCCTCGTCGTCGATCCCCAGCGCGACCACGACCGCATCCACGCCGCCGCCGACGAGGCGGGCGTCCGGATCACCCACGTGTTCGAGTCCCACATCCACAACGACTACGTCACCGGTGGTTTCCAGCTGGCCCGAGCGACCGGAGCGCAGTACCTCCTGAACGCGGACGACCCGGTCTCCTTCGAGCGCGTCGGCGTCCGCGACGGTCAGGTCGTCGAGGTCGGCACGATGCACGTCCGGGTCCTCCACACCCCGGGACACACCCACACCCACCTGTCGTTCGCCGTCTCCGACGGCTCCGTGCCCGGCGCCGAGCCGACGGTCGTGTTCACCGGCGGATCGCTCCTGTACGGCTCCACCGGCCGTCCCGACCTGCTGGGACCCGACCACACCGACACGCTCGCCCACGCCCAGTGGCACTCCGCGCGGCGGCTCGCCGCGGAGCTGCCCGACGCGACGGAGATCTTCCCGACCCACGGCTTCGGCAGCTTCTGCTCCGCCACCCAGGCCACCGGCACCGCGAGCACGATCGGCGCGGAGAAGGCGGCCAACCCCGCGCTGACCCGCGAGCAGGACGAGTGGGTCCGCGAGCTGCTGGCCGGGCTCGACGCGTTCCCCGCGTACTACGCCCACATGGGCCCCGCGAACTCCGCGGGCCCGGACGAGATCGATCTCTCCAGCCCGGCCGAGGCCGACCCCGCCGAGCTGCGACGTCGCATCGACGCGGGCGAGTGGGTCGTCGACCTGCGCACCGGGACCGCGTTCGCGGCGGGACACGTCGCGGGGACGGTGAACATCGGTCTCGGCGGGCAGTTCGTGACCTACCTCGGCTGGCTCATGCCGTGGGGGACCCCGGTGACCCTGCTGGGCGAGAGCCCGGCCGACGTGGCCGACGCACAGCGCGAGCTGGTCCGGATCGGGATCGACCGGCCCGCGGCCGTGGCCACCGGCAAGCCCGAGGACTGGACCGGACCGACCCCGCTGCGCAGCTTCCGTCAGGCCACCTTCGCCGACCTCGCGGCCGAGTACGACCGTGGTACGCGCCCGTCGGTGCTGGACGTCCGCCGGAACCCCGAGCGGGCGGACGGAGTCGTCGAGGGCTCGGTCGGACTCC
>NZ_JBEDNP010000057.1:0-3133 GCF_040105315.1 Pseudonocardia tropica | reverse complement strand
GCTGCACTCCGCTGCCGCGGACCTGCCCCCGGCCGAGCTGGAGGCCGCGCACTACCGTCAACACATCGGCCAGCCCGAGTCAGAGCACTCAACCCGATAGCTCTCCGGACACGCCGGGGCGGTTCACTCGTCAGCGTGCGGGTGATGGTGGAGCAGGTGCACCTCGCCGGGGCTCAGCCAGGCCAGTCCGACCATCAGGCGCTCGGACCCGACGAGCTGCTCCGACACGAGTTCGATCAGCCGTCCCCGATCGCGCGGGTCACCGCCGGCGCTCATCCACGACTCGTTCCCGGCGTCGCCCTGGTCGACGATGGGTTGGTCCTGCGCCCTGACGTGGAACCTGCTCGACGTGCCGTCGCTCATCGACATCCCTCACGACTCGACCCGGCCGCCGAACGCCGGCCGCATCCCCGTTCGATCGGGGCTCTGCGGGCGGGCGGCGCAGACCCTGGCCGGCGCGGTGACCCGGAGCGGCCACCCCGGGCAGTCTCCGAGACGAGAAGCCCTGACGTCCATCTCGGGATATCGGCCCTGATCGTGTTCGTGAGGTACACGATCCATCGCCAGGACGACGTCCAGGCGCGGGATCCGGCCGCACCCCTCGCCCGAGGGGTGTCCACATCGTGGTGGCTCCGGACCGTCAGCGGCAGCAGCCGTCGGCGCGCGCGTCGGACGTCGCGACGGCGCCGGGCAGCGCGGCGCAGCAGCCCTCTCCCCGCCACGCGTTCCCACCCTCGCGCACGGCCAGGCCCGCCAGCACCAGCGCGGCGACGGGGTCGGCCCACCACCAGCCGAGGGTGGTGTGGAGAACGAGCCCGACGAGCACCGCGGCCGACAGGTAGGTGCACAGCAGCGTCTGCCGGGAGTCGGCCACGGCGCTGGCCGAGCCGAGCTCGCGCCCCGCGCGCCGCTGCGCCCACGACAGGAACGGCATGACCACAACACTGGCCGCGACCAGCACGATGCCCACCGTCGAACGGTCCGCCTCCGCCGCCCCGGACAGGCCCCGCAGCGCCTCGACGGTCACGTAGAGGGCGAGGGCGAAGAACGAGCACGCGATGACCCGCAGGGCGATGTGCTCGCGGCGGGCCGGGTCGCGGCCGGCGAACTGCCACGCCACGGCAGCGGCCGAGCTGACCTCGATGACCGAATCCAGTCCGAACCCGATCAGGGCGATCGAGGACGCGGCACGACCTGCGGCGATGGCGACCACGGCCTCGACCACGTTGTAGCCGATGGTGATCGCGACGAGCAGGCGGATGCGGCGGACGAGGACGGCGCGACGGTCGTCGGAGAGGGACAGGGTCACGACGCCCGTTCCCCGGTCTGTCCCGGTGCGCCGTAGGTAGGGCACAGCGCGACCGCGTCGCCGGTCTCGGCGAGCACCGTCTCGGCGCTGCGCAGGAGGTCGAGCAGCTCCGGGCGCACGAGGCGGTAGTAGGACTGGCGTCCCTCGGCCCGGGAGTCGATCAGGCGGCAGTCCCGCAGGCAGGCCAGGTGCTTCGACACCGTCGACTGGGCGAGACCCAGCTGGCGGGTCAGATCGACCACGCGGGCCTCACCCCGGCCGAGCCGCAGCACGATGGCCAGCCGTGCCGGGTCGGCCAGCGATCGGAACAGCGCCACCGCCGGGCCGACATCAGGGCAACAATTCATCGCCATGGGGCAATGTTAGTCAGAGAGAACGATGAAGAAACACCGTGAGCCGGTCTCAGCGGGCGGGCCCCGGTGTCCGGTCCGTTCCCGGGCCGTTCTCAGGGGCCACTCGTCGTGGCCGGCCGCAGCATCGACCAGGTGCGGGGCCCGCCGCGCGGCCGGTCGACCTCGGCGGTGACCCGGGAGCCGGGGCGGGTGCGGAGCCGCACGTCCGACGCGAGCGAGGGCCGGGAGTCCGTCGCGGTCCACCCGGCCCGGCCCGTGCGGGACACCGACCTCGCGCACCAGCAGCTCCTGGCCGGCGCCCGGGCGTCGCGGGTGCTCGACCGCATCGATCGTGTGACGGGTGAACGGGTGGTCGAGGAGCGCCGCGCAGAGCAGTTCCGCGGCGGCGGGGACGTCGGAGGTCGTGGCGATCCCGGCGGTGCGTGTCGTCGGCGGCGGACGTCGACGGCGGCACGCCGCGCACGAGCCGGTTCCGGCCCACTCGTCCGGGGCGGATCCGTCCGTCGGGGGGTGCGATCCGGTGCCGGGAGTTCCCCCGGGTCAATACGACAGGGTGACGCGACGACACGGCCGTGCGGAGGCCGCATCACGGAGCGTGTTCCGGGAAAAGGGTACGCGTCCGTTCGGGTCCACTGTGGTGACGATCCGTCGCGGACGGCGTCCGGAAGCGACGTTCACACGGATTCTCGGCTGCCGGAAGAGAGCAATAACCTCGCGGTCAGTAATGCCTATCGTCCGATAGTGGTAGAAAGTTCGTCGGATCGGGGATGGACCGGATAGCGTTCTGTGCATCGGCGGGGCTCCCGAACCCACGCCGAACACGCCGGTCCGACATCGGACCCCGTACACAACGGAGAAATAACTGTGCTGAAGAAGGCTGGAATCCTGACCGCCGGCGTCACCGCTGGTCTGCTCGCCATCTCCCCGCTCGCCTTCGCGGGTGACGGCGGCTGGGACAAGGGCCACCACGGGCACGGCCACGGCGGCGACCGCATCAACGCCGACCAGATCAACAACCTGGAGAAGGACCGCAACAGCGTCCAGTCCGGCCTGGTCAACGTCGGCGACGTCAACGCCCTCAACAACGCCAACGTGCTCAGCTGCTCGCTGAACAGCGCCGACGTCGCCGCCAGCGTCCTCGGCATCCTGGGTGGCCAGGCCACCAACGGTGAGGACGCCCCGAGCTTCAGCGACTGCTCGCAGGGTGACAGCCAGACCAACGTCCAGGACTGAGTGCACCTGCACCACCGGGCACGATGACGGGACCGTCTTCCCGTCATCGGTGACCCTGCACTTCCGGAGATCCCCCGCTCTTCCGACCGGAGCGGGGGATCTCCGCATTTCCGGCTCTTCCGGAAATGGAGTGCAGGTGAGGGCGTGATCGACCGCGCGGGTGGGGTCGTGTCGCTGCGGTGAGGCGGGCCCCGAGAAGTTGATGATGAAGGTTCCTACACCGAACATCGTCGAACGC
>NZ_JBEDNP010000056.1:0-3264 GCF_040105315.1 Pseudonocardia tropica | reverse complement strand
ACGCTGCTGGCCCTGCTGGCCCGGGTCGCCGGCCTGTTCGCGGCGTCGCTGCGCCGGCAGCGACGGCACCGGACCGAACGGTTCGGAGCGTTGCGTGCCGTCGCCGAGGTCTGCGACGGCGTCTGGTGGATCCCGTGCGACGACCCGGTCGCGTTCTCCCTCGGCGGCGGTCGCCGGGGGATCGTCGTGGCCGCCACCGGTCTGCGCCGCCTCGGCCCCCGGGTCGTCGACGCGGTCCTCGCACACGAGCGCGCCCACGTACGGGGCCGTCACCACCTGGCGGTCGCGCTCGCCGTCGCCGCCGCGGAGGCGCTGCCCCGGATCCCGCTGTGCCGCGCGGCGCCGGGGGCGGTCGGGGTGCTGTGCGAGCTCGCCGCCGATGCGGCGGCGGTCCGCCGGCACGGCCCCGCAGCGGTCCGCGCCGCGCTCGCCGGGACGGCGGGGCGGACCGTGACGCCGCGCGGCGCGGTGGGGTTCGACGCGTTCCCCGAGGTGCGTCGCTCCTGGCTCGACTCGCCCCGGTCGGCCCTCCTGCGCGGCGACGGCGCCGCGGCCCGGCTGCTGACCGGTGCGGTGGCCCTGGTGCCCGCGCTGCTGCCCGCGGCCGGTGCGGTCGCCCTGGTGCTCGCGGCCTGCCTCGCCCCCTGAGGGCCTGCGGACCCCATTGACCGGACATTCACCTCGATCTACTACCGTGTTCGTAGACAGCTACTACTCGGATAGTAGAAAGGGGCCGGCATGGGACGCACGACCGGCAATCTGGAGCGCCGGGGCCGGCAGCGGGACGTGACGATCGTCGTCGTCCTCGTCGTGTTGGCCCTGGGGCTGATCGGCTACCTCGTTCTCGGGGCCACCGGTGGCGACGACGCCGCCCCGCCCGCGACGCCGGGGCAGTCGGCCGACGCCGGGCAGCCGGCCGTCGGCCCGCTGGGCGACATCGCCCGTCGCGAGGAGGGGGATCCTGCCGCGCTCGGCCGCACCGACGCCCCGGTGGTGATGGTCGCGTTCTCCGACTACCGCTGCCCGTTCTGCGCGAAGTTCAGCCGGGACACCGAGCAGCAGCTCGTGGACGAGTACGTGCAGGACGGCAGGCTGCGCATCGAGTGGCGCGACTTCCCGATCTTCGGGCCGGAGTCCACGCTGGCCGCCCAGGCCGGTCGGGCCGCGGCGATGCAGGGCCGGTTCTGGGAGTTCAACAAGGCGGTCTTCGCCGACAGCCCGGAGCGTGCCCACCCGGACCTGCCCGAGGACACGCTCGTCGCCTACGCCGAGAAGGTCGGTGTCCCCGACATCGCGAAGTTCCGGACCGACATGCACGGGCCCGAGGCGGCGAAGGCGGTGCAGCGCGACCTCGACGAGGGGTCGGCGCTCGGGGTGCCCAGCACCCCGGCCTTCGTCGTGAACGGGCACCCGCTCATGGGGGCCCAGCCCGTCGCCGAGTTCCGGGCGCAGATCGACCAGGCGCTGGCGGCCACGCGGTGAGCGGTATCGGTCTGCCGGCGGCCTTCCTGGGTGGGCTGCTCTCCCTGGTCAGCCCGTGCGCGGCGCTGCTGCTGCCGTCGTTCTTCGCCTACGCCTTCGACCGCGTCGGCACCCTGATCGGCCGCACGCTGACCTTTCTGGCAGGCCTGCTCGTGGTGCTCGTGCCGCTCGGCGCCGGGGTGGCCCTGGTCGGGGACCTGCTGACCCGCTACCGCGGCCTCGTCACGACCCTCGGGGGGCTGCTCCTGATCGTGTTCGGGGTTCTCGCCGTCCTCGGCATCGGGTTCGCCAGTTCCTCCGCGGCCCGGGCCGCAGGGCGTATCCGGGTCTCGGGCCCGTTGTCGACCTTCGCGCTGGGCACGGTCTACGGACT
This sequence comes from Pseudonocardia tropica, assembly GCF_040105315.1. NCBI lineage: Bacteria > Bacillati > Actinomycetota > Actinomycetes > Pseudonocardiales > Pseudonocardiaceae > Pseudonocardia > Pseudonocardia tropica. Next base: position 1,409 of record NZ_JBEDNP010000056.1, on the reverse strand, counting down.
GGCCGGGTTCTGCGCCGGGCCACTGCTCGGCAGCGTCCTGACGGTCGCCGCGATCGGGGCCGAGCCGGGCTACGGCGCGGCGCTGCTCGCCGCCTACGCGGTGGGGATGGCCGCCCCGCTGTTCGTGCTGGCCCTGCTCTGGGACCGCTTCGGGCTGGGTCGCAGGCCGTGGCTGCGCGGCCGTGAGATCACCCTCGGCCCGCTGCGCACCCACACGACGAGCCTGGTCTCGGGGCTGCTCTTCATCGGCATCGGGATGCTGTTCCTGCTGACCGACGGGACCGCCGGGATCATCGCGCCCACCACCGTCGACCAGCAGGCCGACGCCCAGGTCGCGATCCGCGACCTGGTCGGCGGGGTGCCGGACGTCGTCGTCCTGCTCGCGATCGTCCTGCTCGCGCTGGTCGTCGCGGTGGTCAGGCTGCTGCGCTCCCGTCGCGGCGCCGGCACCGCCGCCGAGCGGGACCACGAGGAGGTCCGGTGAACGCGCTCGACGCACTGCGCGCCTGGACCGTCCGGCACTGGACCGTCGCCACGGTGTCCGCGGTCGCGACGGCCGTGGTCATGGCGGTCCCGACGGCCGTGCTGCCGAACCCGTGGTTCTGGCGTGAGGTCCCGACCCCGGCCTGGGCCTACCCGGTCCTCGCGCTGGTCGCGATCCTGTCCGGGCTGGTCGCGGCCACCTACGTCCGGAGCCCCGACGGGCCCGGCGGCCGCCGCGCCTCGGCAGGCGCGCTGCTCGGCTTCTTCGCCGTCGGCTGCCCGGTCTGCAACAAGCTCGTCCTGCTGGTGCTCGGCTACGCCGGGGCCATGACGTGGTTCGAACCGGTCCAGCCGTTCCTGGCGGTGCTGGCGGTGGCCGGTATGGCCGCGGCCCTGCGGGCCCGGCTGCGCGGGGCGCTGGCCTGCCCGGTGCCCGTGGCGACACCCCGATCCCCGGAGGAGATCCCGTGAACACCCTGCTGCGCCGTGCTCTGACCGTCGTCGTCACCGGCGGCGTCCTCCTCGGAGGCGCCGGTCTCGCGTCCGCGGCCGGCGACGCGTCCGAGGCGCCGGCGCCCCCGGCGAGCACGGCGACGCCGTCCGGTGCCGCTGTCCCCGGCACGCCGTGCACCGCGTCGGCCGATGCCTGCGTCGACCTGGCCTCGCACACGGCGTGGCTGCTCGACGACGGCGAGGTGACCCGGGCGGTCCCGTTCCTCGACGGCGACCCGCGCAGTCCCACCCCCGTGGGGACGTTCGCGGTCGACTGGAAGGCGCAGAACTACCACAGCCGCGAGTTCGACGCGGACATGCCGTTCTCGGTGTTCTTCGCCCCGGGCGGCATCGCCTTCCACGAAGGGTCGCTCGAACGGCCGTCCGCCGGGTGCGTGCACCTCGGGAAGCCGGACGCGGTCGCGTTCTTCGAC
>NZ_JBEDNP010000055.1:0-3410 GCF_040105315.1 Pseudonocardia tropica | reverse complement strand
CCTCGTGCGTGCGCGGTTGGGGGTGTGTGTCGGGAAATGACCAATTCTCGACAGGGGCACCCCCTGGCGCTACCGGCATAGGGCCGTGGCCAACCCCCGGCTACGGAACGCCAGGCCCCAGATCACTCAGTCGGTTCCTGAGGGCCGTGACGCGTGCCAGGAGAGCAGGCGAGGCAACCAGCGCGGGACGTTGTCCCGATAGCGCGCGTAGTCGTTACCGAAACGGCGGGCGAGTCGGGGTTCCTCAACCCGGGACACCATGACGGCGACGAACAGGGCGAACAGGGCGAACCATGCCAGCAGGGTCAGGGAGCGCGCTGCGATCGCCTCGCCGAGCACGATGCCCAGGACCCCGCTGAACATCGGGTGGCGCACGTGACGGTAGGGCCCGCGGATCACCAGCGTGCGCGGCGGATCCTGGGGCGACAATGTCCCGCGCCGGACCGGGCGAACAGGCTGATCGTCCAGGCCAGCATCGCTACGCCGGCGACGACCAGCAACGAGCCGGCCACCAGTGTCAGGCTTCCTGGTGCCGGCCCGAGATCGACCGCGGCGGTGCCGACGGTCGTGACGATCAGGACCGGAATGATGATCGTGACGGTCACCGGCCCCAGCAGGATCGCTCGCAGGTGTTGGAACAGCATGTGGGCCTCCCGGCGGAGATCAGTGGAGTGTGCGGGCCGCCGGGGTGGCGGCGTGGATCCGATCGTGGGGCCTCACGTGCGGCCCTGGGTGCGCACGGCGACGCCGAAGAGGTAGTCGCCGCCGATGCGGGTGCGCCATCGGTCGCCGACGTGCAGGCCGTGGCGGGGAAGCTCGGCGAGGAACTCTCCTGCGGTGAACCGGTCGTGGGTGGGGTGGTCGAACAGGATCTGGTAGGTGGGTCGGGCCAGGGCGGTGGCGGTGACCTCGTCGAAGAAGAACCGGCCGCCCGGTTCGAGTACCCGGGCGACCTCGGCCAGGGCGTCGCGCCAGTTCGGGATGTGGTGGATGATCGCGAAGTCGAACACCGCCTGATAGGCGGCGTCCTGGCCGCCCCCGATCCGGGCGAACGCGGCAGCAAGGTCGGTGGCGGAACCGCCGCTCAGCTGGGCGGCAGCACCGTGGCGCCGCAGCCGTCGGCGGGCCTTGGCCAGCATCGTGGGGTCCAGGTCGACGGCGTCCACGCTGGCCGCACCGAAGACGTCGAGGATGAGCTGGGTGCCATAACCCGGACCGCAGCCCAGCTCGGCGGTGCGGGCACCCGGGGTGCGGCCCCCGAGCTCGATGAGCACGTGCGCTTCGTAGCGCTGGAGCAGGCGTCGGGGCACCGAGTCGATCACTGCCGACTCGATCGCGTTCATGAGCATGGCCACCCTTATTCATCGCCGATATGCGATATAATTGCTGTATGGCGATAGATACCAGGGATGGGTGCCCGTCCACAACTGCCGGCCTCGGCGCCGCCGAGGCCCTGTTCCACAGCCTGTCCGACAGCACCCGACTGGCCATCGTGCGGCGCCTGGCCGGCGGCGAGGCGCGGGTGGCCGACCTGGTGACCCAACTAGGCCTGGCCCAGTCCACGGTCTCCAAGCACGTGGCCTGCCTGCGCGACTGCGGCCTGGTCGACGGGCGCTCCGAAGGGCGGCAGGTGTTCTACTCCCTGACCCGCACCGAGCTGATGGACCTGCTGGCCTCGGCCGAGGTTGTGCTGGCCGCGACCGGCCACGCGGTCGCGCTGTGCCCCAACTACGGAACCGCCCGCCAGGACGTAGGAGGTGCGCGGTGAGCGACGCCTGCGGATGCGGCGACGAGCCCCGCACCACCGACGAGCACGAGCCGGAAACCCTGTGGCAGGTCGGCGAGATCCGTTTCGCCGCCGTGGCCGTAGTACTGCTCGGACTCGGCTACGGATCCGTGTGGGTCGGCGCTCCCGACCTCATCGGTCTGGCGTTGAAGGCGGCCGCGTTAGCGGTCGCTGGCTGGACGTTCGTCCCCGGCACCCTGCGCCGCCTGGCCAAGGGCAGAATCGGCGTGGGCACCCTGATGACCATCGCCGCCATCGGCGCCGTGCTCCTGGGCGAGGTCGGCGAAGCCGCGATGCTGGCCGTGCTCTACACCATCGCCGAAGGACTCGAGGAGTACTCCGTAGCCCGCACCCGACGCGGCCTGCGCGCCCTGCTCGACCTGGTCCCCGCCCAGGCCAGGGTGCTGCGCGACGGGACCGAGCACAGCATCGACCCGGCGAAGCTGGTCGTGGGCGACACCCTGGTGGTGCGCCCCGGGGAACGCCTGGCCACCGACGGCCGGATCGGCGCCGGGCACACCAGCCTCGACACCTCCGCCATCACCGGCGAGTCCGTCCCCGTCGAGGCCGGCCCCGGCGACGAGGTGTTCGCCGGATCCATCAACGGCACCGGCGCGCTCGAGGTCGAGGTCACCACCACCGCCGCGGACAACTCCCTGGCCCGCATCGTGTCCATCGTGGAGGCCGAACAGTCCCGCAAGGGCACCGGCCAACGCCTGGCCGACCGCATCGCCCGACCCCTCGTACCCGGGGTGATGATCGCCGCCGCACTCATCGCCGCCCTGGGATCCCTGCTCGGTGACCCGTTGACCTGGATCGAACGCGCCCTGGTCGTCCTGGTCGCTGCCTCCCCGTGCGCGCTGGCCATCGCCGTGCCGGTCACCGTGGTCGCCGCGATCGGCGCCGCCTCCAAACACGGCACCCTGGTCAAGGGCGGAGCGGCCCTGGAAGCCATGGGACGAGTCAGCACCGTCGCGCTGGACAAGACCGGCACCCTGACCCGCAACCACCCGGCCGTCATCGAGACCGCCCCCGCAGCCGGACACACCCGCGAGCAGGTGCTCGCGGTGGCCGCCGCGCTCGAAGAACGCAGCGAACACCCCCTGGCCCGAGCCATCCTGGCCGCCGCCCCCACCCCGCAACGAGCCGAACAGGTCGAAGCGGTCACCAGCGCCGGACTCACCGGCACGCTGCATGGTCGCCGCGTGCGCCTGGGCCGCCCAGGCTGGATCGACCCCGGCCCGCTGACCGAGGACGTGACACGGCTCCAGCACGCCGGCGCCACCGCCGTCCTGGTCGAAGACGCCGGCACCGTGATCGGCGCCATCGCGGTCCGTGACGAGCTGCGCCCCGAAGCCGGGCAGGTCACCGCGTCCCTGCGCGATGCCGGCTACCGGGTCGTGATGCTCACCGGGGACAACCGCGCCACCGCCGCCGCCCTGGCCACCGAAGCTGGTATCGACCCGGGCGATGTGCACGCCGACCTGCGCCCCGAGGACAAATCCCGCCTCGTCGACCAGCTCCGCGCACACGGCCCGGTCGCGATGGTCGGCGACGGGGTCAACGACGCCCCCGCCCTGGCCACCGCCGACCTGGGCATCGCGATGGGCGCCATGGGCACCGA
>NZ_JBEDNP010000054.1:0-3744 GCF_040105315.1 Pseudonocardia tropica | reverse complement strand
GCCGTCCCCACCGCGCGGGGCACGTCGAGGTCGTCGTGCAGTGCGTCGCGCACCGCGTCCACCGCGGCATCCGATCCGGGCTTGCGCCCGGCTGCGACGTAGAGCTCCTCCAGCCGGCCGGTCGCGAGCGCGAGGTCCTCGGGCCGGTACTCCCACGGCTGTGCCCACGGCCGGTCCAGCAGGAACAGCCGCACCGCGGCGCCCGGGGTGTCGGCGAGCAGGTCCTGCACCAGCACGAGGTTGCCGGTGGACTTGGCCATCTTGGCGCCGTCGACGGACACGATCCCGGCCCGGAACCCGCGTCGGGCGAACAGGCCCGCGCCGGTCGCGGCCGCGGCCATCGCCGACTGGTACGCGTGGTGCGGGAACGCCAGGTCGGCGCCGCCGGCGAGCACGTCGACGACACCGCCGAGGGTCGCCAGGGCCATCGCGGCGCACTCGGCGTGCCAGCCCGGGCGTCCCGGCCCCCAGGGGCTCGGCCACGCCGGGTGGTCGCCGGCGGCGGGCTTCCACAGCGGCACGTCGAACGGGTCGTCACGGTGCGGGTCGCCGGGGTCGTCGCCGTACTCGGCGGACAGGGCCAGCGCGGTGTCACGGTCCAGGCCCGCCGCCCCCGGGACGCCGGCGCCGCGGAAGTACACCGCGCCGTCGCGCTCGTAGGCGGCGCCGGTCGCCAGCAGCGCCGCGGCCAGCGCGATCACGTGCTTCACGTGGTGGCGCGCGTGCGGGGCGTGGTCGGGGGCGACGACCTGCAGGTCGGCCATGGTGCGGTCGAACCAGAACTCCTGGCGCAGGCCGAACTCGTCGTAGTCGACCCGGCGCTCGGCCGCGGAACGGGTGAGGACGTCGTCGACGTCGGTCACGTTGCGGGTCACCCGGGTCGGGGTGCCGGTCGACCGCACGACCCGGGTCAGCACGTCCGCCCAGACGAACGTCGCGGCGTGGCCCAGGTGGGTGACGTCGTACGGAGTGATCCCGCACACGTACACCCGCGCGGGCGCCGACAACGGCAGCGGCGCTCCTGCCAGCGCGAATGCGGCCCCTCCGCCCTCGTCGCCCCCGGCCGTGCCGTCCGCCTCGAACTGGTCCATACCGGCCATCCTCACCGATTCCACGACGCCCGGGGAAGGGCGCCCCCCGGCCGGCCGTCGACATCGCGATCACGAGCGGGCTACCGTTCCACGACGTAATGTACGTACATTAACGGAAGGTACGCGCCATGGCGCCCACCGCCGATCGTGCCCCCTCGACCACCGGCACCCCCACGGCCACCGTCACCGACCGGGTCCGCGACCGCCTGCCTGGACTCGCCGTCGCGCTGGTCGTCGCCGCCGTCGCCACGGCGGCCGGGATCGAGGTGCCCGTGATCGGCGGACCGGTCTTCGGGATCGTGCTCGGGGTACTCGTCGCAACCGCGCTCAGGCCCGGCGACCGACTCCGACCCGGCCTGGCCTTCGCCTCCCGCCCGGTCCTCCAGACCTCGATCGTGGTGCTCGGCCTGACGCTGTCCCTGACCCAGATCGCGCACGTGGGACTGACCTCGCTGCCGGTCATGCTCGGCACGCTCGCCGTGGCCCTCGCCGGCGCCTGGGGACTCGGACGGCTGCTCGGGGTGCGGGGCGACGCCCAGCTCCTCATCGGCGTCGGTACCGCGATCTGCGGCGCGTCCGCCATCGCGGCGACCCAGGCCGTGATCCGAGCGAAGGAGTCGCAGGTCGCCTACGCCATCGGCACGATCTTCACCTTCAACGTGGTCGCCGTGCTGACCTTCCCCCAGCTCGGTCACCTCATGGGCCTGGCCCCGCACGCGTTCGGCCTCTGGGCGGGCACGGCGATCAACGACACCTCCTCGGTGGTAGCCGCCGGGTACGCCTACGGCGGTGACGCCGGGCCCTACTCGGTCATCGTGAAGCTGACCCGGACGCTGATGCTCATCCCGATCGTCCTCGTGCTCGCGACTCGGATCGCCCGGCACGAGGCCGCCGCTGCCGGCGAAAAAACGCGCCCGCTGCCGTGGCGCAAGCTCGTCCCGCCCTTCCTGATTGGATTCGTCATTGCCTCTGCCCTGACCAGCGCCGGCCTGGTGCCCGATGCCTGGCACCCGGCGATCACCACGCTCGGCACATTCCTGATCACGACGGCGCTGGCCGGGATCGGGCTGTCGATGCGTCTGGCCGACGTCCGCCGCGCCGGTCCGCGTCCGTTGCTGCTCGGTGCCGGGCTGTGGATCCTGGTCGGCGCGAGCAGTCTGGCGCTGCAGTCGCTGACCGGCACCCTCTGACCAGTGCCTGCGACGGGACGAGCAGGCCCCCGGAACAACCACCTCCGTCTCACCGAGTGAACGGCGCCTATACCCCCTGGGGTACTGTGGGGTCACATCGAGGGAGAGGCGGTGCGTCGTGGAGGTACGTCCCACGGAGCTCACCGACGTCATTGCCCGGCTGCGCCGGGTCGAGGGCCAGATCGCCGGGATGATCCGGATGATCGAGGACGGCCGCGACTGCCGCGACGTCGTGACCCAGCTGTCCGCGGCGTCCAAGGCACTGGACCGCGCCGGCTTCAAGATCATCTCGACCGGCCTGCGGCACTGCCTGACCGAGAACGCCGACGGCGAGCGCGAGGTCGACGTCGCCCAGCTCGAGAAGCTGTTCCTCTCCCTCGCCTAAATCTCGCCCCACATCCCCGAGGAGTGCCCATGACCGCACAGCCCGCCACCCGCACCGTGACCCCCGCAGCGCTGCGTGAGTGGTCCGAGCCGTTGGTCATCGACGTCCGCAGCGCCGCCGAGTTCGAGGCGCAGCACATCCGCGGCTCCTACCACGTCCCGCTGAACACCCTCGCCGAGCACACCGCCGAGCTCGCCCGCCACCTCGACGACCCGTCGTCGCCGCTGGTGCTCGTCTGCCAGTCCGGCGTACGGGCCGAGCAAGGCCGCAGGCACCTGGCCGCAGCCGGACTGGACCGCGCCCACGTCCTCGACGGCGGGGTGTCAGCGTGGGCCGCCGCCGGCCACGAAGTCGTCCGCGGCCGCGCGGCATGGGCCCTGGAGCGTCAGGTCCGGCTCGTCGCCGGGTCCCTGGTCCTCACCGGGGTCCTTGGCGGACGCTTTGTCACCCCGAAGCTGCGACTGCTCGCGGGCGGCATCGGCGCTGGACTCACCTTCTCCGCGCTGAGCAACACCTGCGCCATGGGGGCCGTGCTGGCGAAGCTGCCGATCAACCGCGACGTCACCGAGCCGCTGGCGACTGCCGTCGTCGAGCAGGTCCGCCGGCGGCAGCCCGGCCCTGTGCGCTGACCCGCCCCGGCCGTCGTAGCCGACGCCGGCGGGGCTGCGACGCGGAACGGTCATGTCAGCCAGCAGCCTTCCTGTTCTGCTCGGCTCAGCGGCAGCAAATTTCTCGCAGTCTGGCTGCTGCCAGCCCCAGCAGGCGCGGCACGCTGCCGCTCCGCGTACGGCAAGACCTAAAGCAAACGATCCGGTGCGCTCACGGGCTGGCAGCACTCAAGCGCCTACCACCTCATGCTGATGGGCCAGAACCGCGGCCGAGGCCTACTCGGCCGCAAACCAGCATGGGGACCCGTTGAGGGGGCAGGGCTGGAGTGCGCGTCCTGAGGGACGCCTAGTCCGGTGAAGGACCACGGAGGGACGCTTCCGCCACCCGAGCTGGCGCGGTATGCGCCCGGACCTTGGACCGGACGACCTCGATCCGGTGTGATCGTCCGGTCTCGGGGTCACCCCCGGGA
>NZ_JBEDNP010000053.1:0-4145 GCF_040105315.1 Pseudonocardia tropica | reverse complement strand
ATCGTGGTGGTCCTTCCTGGAGTTCCTTGGTCGGTACTCGAGAAAGATCACGCGGTGGCCGTCTCACGTCACGACGCCACGCCGCTCACCAGCGACGAACCCGTACACCACCTCCGCGGACGTAACCTGCCGCCGGTCGAGTACGAAATCAACTACTACGCTCACCAACCGGCCCGAGACACGCCGATCTCGGGAGAATCGAGCTCCACTGAACCCGGGGCGCTTCACTGTCCGAGTCCCCCGGGGACACAGCGCAGGTTCGGGCCCCGCCCGGGGCGACGAGCCGCGCCGGCTCCCCGGACCCGACCCCACTACCCGACGACCACGGCCGAACGATCACCCCCGATGCGAACGCCGGCTCCCGGCGGTCAACCGAACCCAACCGCACCAGACCGCACCAGAACCACCCGAACGGCACAACGATCGTGGAGCAGAACCCTGACCTCATTTCGCGCCGTGGAGCGGCGTGCTCCACGTTTGCTCCACGATGAGACCACAGTGGACTGCAACATGATCATTAAGGACGATCATCCGAGGATCATCACCGTCGACGTATCCCCAGGTCAGAAACAGAAAAGACGGCACCACCCGAAGGTGATACCGCCTCGTTCCGACCGTCGGGACGACAGGATTTGAACCTGCGACCCCTTGACCCCCAGGCACTGGCAGAACACGGCCGATGAGCAGCGTAAGCGGCATCCGCGCAGCTCAGGAGTCCAGAGGAGTCCGTGAGCGTCCGGCGGGCCGTCGGTCGGTTGTCACTCAGTTAGACACTCACGGGCGCGATCATTAGTGAACCGCATTCGTAGCGATCGACGTGAGCGCCAGCCCGGTCCAGCCTCGGAGCACGGGTTGCGCTTGTGCATTGACAACGAGCCGGCCATCTTGCCGAGAGGCGTAGGCGTCGCCCGTGTAGCGAACAGTCCGGTAGCGACCGCGCTGGCGGGACAGCTCAGTGATGTTGCCCGTCCCGCCGGTGTCCATTAGTTGCTTCAACGCGTCGGCTTCGGCTTTGGTCGGCATCTCGACCCAGGCGATGGGTACCAGCGCGACGTCGCCCTTCGAGTCTCGTACCTCGAACTGAGCCCGGCGAAGGCTCGAGCAGGGATGCGCCAGGAGGTATTGCCGCACGCGGCCATAAGAGTTGGCCGCGCAGTCACCGGAGTCATCTTCCAAACGACCAGAGACGCGGATGCCGAGACGGGCCAACCGAGCCTGCACCGTGACAGCGTCCCGGCCTTTGGCCTGAGACCCGCTGCGCGGCGTCGATGACACTCCGCCCGGTGGTCCGACCGAGGACAGCGCGCTCCCCCCGGCCGCGCCACCCGCTCCGATGGCGACCGCGATCGTCAACGCGATGACGACCCCTCCCCCGCTTCCCTTTTCGCTACCGCCACCCGGGCCACCGATCCGCCTACCAGCCAACGCCCACTCCGCCCTGGATCATCACACCGGATCTCGGATACTTGCGACACACCGTTACCAAGTCTCGGGGAGAGACCGGCCCTTCACCCGGGGGAAGATCGTTCGAGCGCGACGGCCGAGTCGACCGAGCATGACGTCCTGGCGTCGCTCACTAAACCGGGCGCAAGGCGAGCCAGCTTCGTCGCAGGTCGTCGGGAGCGACGGCCCTACAGCCGGGGCGTATGCCCCACGCAGCTCTCACCCCCCCGGCCAGCGGGCCGGACGCGCAAATGCCGGCAACAGGCCGCGGCGGTCGCATCGAGGCGCGGGCGCCGGTGGTCGGCCTACGGACCACCGACCCGCGCAGCGCGATCGGGCCCGCCGACGCGGGCGGGCGGACCGTGCGACCGACTCACTGCACCTACACCTGCACCTGCACCGTACGTACCGGGTCGTGAGAACCCGCAGCCCGGGTCTGCCGGTCACAGGCCACGACCTGGTCGTGCTCGTCGTAGATCACGCACTGCAGCGACGTCGGCTCGTAGCTTTCGGTGATCCCGGCGTCGGTCTGGACCTTCGGGAGCGAGCCCGACGGGCGCAACGCCATCGCGGTTACCTCGTCGACGCCCTCGGGGCCCTCGACTCTCGTCCACATCGGGGCGTCGCTGTACCGGTACCTGTCCTCCGATTCCACCGACGTCACCGCCGCAGGATCGCAGGACCAGTGCACGATCAGGTTGCCGCCGTAGTCGCCGGGCTGAAGGTTGCCGGTCGGCTCGCTGACCACGATCCGGTAGGTCGGCGGCGGGGTGTCGAGCACGCCGGAGGACACGGTGATCACCGCGAGGCCCAGCACGGCGATCAACCTCGGCACCCCGCCGTCGTCGGCCACCGAATGAGTTCCCCAGCCGCACGATCGTGAGCGCTCCGGATGCGCCCACGCCGCACATCGCACTCACACAGAGGATGAACGAGTCGATCGCCGGAACCCGCAGCCACGCACAGCTGGCCGGACGTTTCCGCAGGTAGACAACAGAAACGACGACTCGCCCTCGCGGAAACCGCCCTGGTCGACCGTCGGGACGACAGTGTCTGAGTTCCGGACATCGTTCACAGCTGTCTCGCGTCATCGTGCACACCTACCGACGTCGAGGGGTGCACGATGGGGATGGCGCAGCTGGTCGTGACCGCGGTGCTGGTCGAGGGCCGTTCCAAGAGCGAGGTCGCCCGTACCTACAACGTGTCGCGGCGCTGGGTGATCACCTTGGTCCAGCGGTTCCTGGCCGAGGGCGAAGCTGGTCTGGAGCCGCGGTCGCGGCGCCCGCACACCAACCCGGCCCGCACCCCGCAGGCCGTCGAGGACGAGATCGTCGAGCTCCGCAAGGACCTCGACCGCGACGGCCACGACGCCGGCGCAGCCACCATCGCCGCGCATCTACAACGCCGCCACGGCCCCGAGCAGGTACCGGCGGTATCGACGATCTGGCGGATCCTGTCGCACCGCGGATTCGTAACCCCACAACCACACAAACGCCCGAAAAGCAGTTTCCAGCGATTCTGCGCCGATGCCCCAAACGAACGCTGGCAACTCGATATCACCCACTACCGACTCGCCGACCAGACGTCGGTCGAGATCCTCGACAGCATCGACGACCACTCCCGCCTCGCGGCGTCCTGCACGTGTCGCCGCGTGTTCACCGCCGGCGACGTCGACACCGCCTTCACCGCCACGACCAGCCACTACGGCGACCCCGCCAGCCTGCTCTCCGACAACGGAGCAGTGTTCACCGGCACCCCACGCCGCGGCGGGCGGGTCGCGCTCGAGGTCACCTGCTCCGCACGCGGGATCCGGTTCGACCACTCCCGCCCCTACCACCCACAGACCTGCGGCAAGGTCGAACGCTTCCACCAGACCCTGAAGAAATGGCTCGACCGACAACCCAGGCCCGCGACCGTCGGACAACTCCAGAAACTGCTCGACCAGTTCCGCGACTACTACAACACAGTTCGTCCGCACCGGGCTCTCGACCGGCGCACCCCCGCCGACGCCTACGCCGCCCGCCCCGCCGCGGTCCCGACCGGCACACCACTCGACACCGGGCACTACCGCGTCCGTCACGACCGCGTCGACCGCGCCGGAGTGATCACCCTGCGGCACAACAGCCGCCTGCACCACATCGGAATCGGCCGAGGACTGGCCGGTGTCCGCGTCCTGGCTCTCGTCAGCGACCTACACGTCCGGATCATCCACACCGACGGATCCCTGGTGCGGGAACTGACCCTCGACCCGGATCGGGACTACCAACCACAGACCCGACCGTGAACGATGTCGCGAGACACCTGTGCACGGTGTCCCGCGACATCACAACCGTCGGGACGACAGGATCTGAACCTTCGCCCCATTGACCCCTAGGTCAATCGGGTCCCCTCGCAATGCGCACGGCCTCCAAACTGGTCAGGCGTCCAGTGCAGTCCGTCGGCGTCCACCTCGTCGCGGTCCGGGTGCCACTCAATTAGCCACTCACCGGCGGACGGCTGTTCAAGCGTCGGGGAGCCCTCTCATCAACGATGGCTGCAAACGGCAAGCTAGCCCAGCGGACGGGTCGCGACTATTGTGAACCGCCCCGGCGTGTCCGGAGAGCTATCGGGTTGAGTGCTCTGACTCGGGCTGGCCGATGTGTTGACGGTAGTGCGCGGCCTCCAGCTCGGCCGGGGGCAGGTCCGCGGCAGCGGAGTGCAGC
>NZ_JBEDNP010000052.1:0-4384 GCF_040105315.1 Pseudonocardia tropica | reverse complement strand
CACCGTCGGTGAGGACACCGTGCAGATCACGCACGAAGCATTGTGGCGGGCGTGGCCGCTGCTACGGGACGCGATCGATTCCGAGCGCACCGACCACGTGCGTCGACAAGCGATCGATCGGTCGGCGCGGATCTGGGATGAGGCAGGCAGGCCCGACGAACAGTTGTATCGGGGCACCCTGCTCAGCGACGCACACCGGGTCACCACCCGCTCAGCCTCCGGCGCGGTGAGCGTCACCGGCATCACGCGTGAGTTCCTCGCCGCCGCCGATGAGCAGGAGCGCCGATTCGCACGGCGCCGCCATCGGGTCCGCGGGGCGGTGACCGCTGTCGTCGCAGTCATCGCCGCGTTGGCCGTCATCGCCGGCCACCAGGCCGTGACCAGGTACCAGTCTCAGCAGCGCGCCATCCTCGCCGAGGTCAAAGCCCACGCGAAGGCCTTGCAACCGACCGACCCCTCGATGGCCGCACAGCTCTACCTCGCGGCCTACCAGCGGCAACCCGACCCAGCGCTCTACACCACTCTGCTCGACACCCAGAACCAGCCGCTGGCACACCCGCTGCGCGGCCACCGCGGTGTGGCGCGCGCGGTGATCGCGGGCTCTACGGTGGTCAGCGGCAGCGATGACGGCACCATCCGGATGTGGGCCGCCGATCAGGCGGGGACACACCAGCCCACGAGCACACTCCCGGTGTCCGGACCGGTGACCGGGCTCGCGGTAGTTCCCGGCCGCCCGGTCGTTATCAGCAGCGTGGACAACGCGAGGTCAGATCAGAGCGTGCTGCAGGCATGGAGCGTCGCCGACCCGCGCCGCCCAACAGCGCTGACCCCGGAGTTGCCGAGCGGCCCAGCGGGGATCAACGCTCTGGCGGTCAGCCCGGACGGCAAGCTGCTGATCGCATTGGATGAGGATGGTGTCCTGGGTCTCTGGAACATCACCAACCCCGCCCGTCCGGTCGACCTCGGTGTACGGCTCCCCGGAGCGAGCACGAAGGTCTACGGAAGCGGTCTGGTGGTCAGCCCGGACGGAACTACTCTGACGGCCGCGGGGGACGGAGGCACGGTCGCCCGGTGGAACATCACCGACCCCGCCCGCCCGGTCCCACTGCCGGCACTGGACGGCGGCACGCCCCGAACCCAGGCCGTCGCGATCAGCCCCGACGGGGACGTCCTCGCCGCCGGTGGCGTGGCCGGCGCCCTCCGGCTGTGGGACACCTCGGATCCGGCCCGGCCCCGACTGATCGCACAGCCGCCCGTCGACCGCGCTTCATCCATTCTCGCGGCCGCTATCAGCCCGGACGGCACCACTCTGGCGGCGGCCTCGTCGGACAGCAGCGTGACGTTGTGGAACATCGCTGACCCCACTGGTCCGATCCCGCTCGGGCAGCCCCTGCGCACCGACAGCGGCCGCGGCATCGGTTCGGTCCAGTTCAGCACGGACGGGAACAAGCTGATCGCCGGGAGTGGTGACGGGATTATCCGGGTGTGGTCGCTGCCGCAGACCCGGCTGACCGCCAGCTCGGGCACCGCGGTGGATCTGGCGTTCCGCGACGACGGCGGGATGTTGGCGGTTGGGAACCTGGACAACAACTCGATCTATCTGTGGGACACCACCGATCCAAGCTCGCCTGCCCCGGTGGGTCCTCCCTTGTCGCAGGGCGGTGCTCTTCGCGCCCGCGGGTTCAACGTCGATTTCGCCGGACGCGACGACGACGTGCTTGTCAGCAGCGGCGGGCGCACCATCCGAGCGTGGAGCATGCAAGACCCACGTCAGCCCACCCAGCTGGGGCCGGACCTTGTTCTACCCGTGGAGGTCGGCGGCCAGGCGATCAGCCCCGATGGGCGCACCCTCGCCGTAGGCGGGGCGGATGGTGCCACCCGACTGTTCGATCTCACCGATCCGACGCGGCCCATGCCGCTGAATGTCTCGTTGGCCGGCACCCGCGGCGAGATCGTCGCCGCCCTCGATTTCAGCCCGGACGGGCGCACCCTGGCCACGGCGGGACACGACGGTCAAGTCCGGCTCTGGAATACCAGCGACCCCACCCGGGCCCGTGCTGTCGGTGCCCCATTGGTTGGGCATACCGACAACATCTATGGGCTGGCCTTCAGTCCCGACGGCACGCGGCTGGCCAGCGCCGGTTTCGACCACACCGTCCGGCTCTGGGACACCACCGACCCGGCATCAGCACGAGCGCAGGGCCCGCCACTGACCGCGCAGCGCAACGTTCTCGGGGAGGTGTCGTGGAGCCGTGATGGCACCACCCTGGCCGCGGCCAGCCATGACAGCACCGTGGCCCTGTGGAACGTCGCCGACCCGGTCCGGCCCACCGCGATCGGAAACCCATTGGGTGGGCACACCGACAACGTCTATTCCGCCGCCTTCTCGCCGGCCACTCCGTCGATTCTTGCCAGCGGCGCACGCGACCAGACCGTGCTGTTGTTCAACCTCGACGTTCATGAAGCGATCCGCCGGGTCTGCGCCGCCACCCCCGATACTTTGACCCCGCAGGCCTGGGACGCCTACGTCTCTCCGGACGAGTCCTACGAACCCCCGTGCGCGGACGCCGACATGGTCGGCGACGACCAGCGGTCGAGCGCGGCCTGGTAGGCCTCCGGCACCGTCCCGACCCGGTCGACCCGCCACGCTCTTTCCCTCTGGTCGGAAGGCACTGGTGGGATCTGAGCCGCGAGCTCGTTCAGCACGGCCGTGTCCCGCCACTGCTGGTCCTCGGCAAGCTGGCGTAGCGCGATGCGGGCCTCCGCGATCTCGCCTACACACTCGAGCGGTTTGTGTCCGTCCAACCCGAGCAGTTCTCGATATCCGGCGATCTGCGCTCGGTCGTCCAGGAGATCTCGCTGGAAGATCTGGACGAGCCGCGATCGGGGCATGACCGCCGCCAACGCCAAGAAGACCCACCGGCATTTCGCACAATCCAGACACCAACGCTCGGTCCTGTGCGGATCCGTGGACCGGACCACGACGTTGCAGCTGCTGAACAGCTCGTCGTAACCGTCGAGCGCCGCGAACATCCGGCAAATTTCTAGCTCGCCCATTCCACGCAGGAGCGAGAAGCAGCCCGAGGCGACTCCCGTGTGCTCGCGAAGAGCACGGTCGAGTGCCTGTTCTGCTACGGCGGATTTCGCCCACTGGTGGTTCACCTCGCGGCCGCGCCAGACCAGGTTCGGCTCGTCGGCCGAACGTTCGTTGGCCAGCACCGCGGGCCCGAGTCCATGCAGTGCTGCAACTGCGGTTCCGACCAGCGACGTCATCGCAGTCAGCGGCGCATGTCCCCGAAGGAGCGCCGTGTGCCGCATCAGCTGTTTCAGCTGTGGGTCCGGGCGCGGCCGGACCCGCAACAGCCTGACCTGCGCTCTTCTCATCAAGGGTTCGAGCTGTGGTTTGACTCGACGGTCGGTCGTAAATGCTGCCGGGTTGAGACCGCCGGACTTGAGGACCTCGAGCGCCACGACCGAGTCCTTTCCACCGCTGAACCCGACCAGGGGTGTGCGACCGCTGCCCCCCAGATTGTGCAACCGGTCGACCGGGTCCCGGTACTGGGAGCGCACCGGCAGATCCAGCACGTGCTCCAACTGATGACGGTGTGCGTATTCCGCGAGGCCTTCGCGGTAAAGCTGCTGAGCCCAGGCTGCGGCCGCCGGGGCAAGCGGTATCGCAGTGATCGACACCTGCGGCGGTGCCGATACTTTGTAGTAGAAAGTGCCGACAGCTATATAGAGTAGTTCCAATACCCGAAGAAACGCCGTCAACTCAGTGTCGCCGACACCGCCCTCGGGCAGCGGGAACTTGACACCCTCAGTGAAGCACAACCGCTGGGAACTACCCTCGTGGACGAAATCGAACTCCGCGATGCCAGTCTCCGGATCGAAGCGGATCCCGGAGTAGACAAATGTGTGTATCGCGGGGAGGCGGTCATCGTCCGGCCAGTCCACAGGGCGCCCTTCTCGTCGTCGCGGGGGTATGTCTTCTCGCTCGGGCGCGCAGCACCTGGATGTGCGCGCCCCAGGGTGACAGCAGCGGACTGGACGCACGCTACCGCTGGCGCTGCGTGCTCACGGGCACCCCAGCGAGGCCTTCGCGGGTTCGTGCCCCTCCCTCCGCGGACACCTCCGGAGCGAGTCTGCTCTGCCAGGAACTTTGACACCGCCGCGCGGGTCTCCTCTCGATCCGCCCCTCCCCAGGCGCGCCCCCAAGAGCTGAGGCAGACCTCGTCAGGCCGGCGAGCTCGGGACAGCGTCTGAAGCGCCCCGGATGTGGTGGAGGCTCTGATCCCACGGGAAGGTGGAGATCGTGCCGGCACCGAGGAAGTTCAGCGACGAGATGCGCGAGCGCGCCCAGCGCATGGTCCGTGAAGCACGCCGG
>NZ_JBEDNP010000051.1:0-4401 GCF_040105315.1 Pseudonocardia tropica | reverse complement strand
TCTTGACGCAGCAGGCTGAACGCTGTAAATTAGTAAGTGTTGCGAGGGACTGACAGCCCACGCAACACCACCCCGGAACCGAAGGAGCGCCCGTGAGCAAGAGGGTTCGACAGGCAGAGAAGTTCAGTTACGTGCTGGCCAGCGAGAACCAGAGCATCCCGCCGGGCGGCGAGGCCATCATTCGCGAGGAGCGGCGGGTGGCCCGCATCGCCGTACTGCGCGACATCGTCGCCTGGCTCGATCAGCTCGGCTACGGAGAGATCGAGGACGTCGATCGAGACATCGACTGGGGCATCCCGGTCGTCGCCGACATCGCCCGCGACCCCGACCTTGCACGCGCCGCAGGCGACATCCTGCGGCTCGCCACCGAGGTACTGGCCGGGCGGCGCCCCGCCACTCAGCTCGCCCCACTCGCGGACTCGCTGGTCCTGAGGTACCTGCAGGGACGGGGATTCGCACTGCGCGGCGGCGCCCGCCGGGGCATCGGCCGCGTCCTGAGTAGCCACGTGAGCCAGCCCGTCGAAGGCGTCGGAGAACTCACCGCGCTCGTCCTCATCGGGCACGACCGCCGCCCGCGGGCCCTCACCGCCCGAATCCAGCTCGACGGAGCGGTGCACGCCCCCGAGATCATCGGCGGATGGCGGCTGGTCCACCTCGCCGTGCTCTGACCCCAGGCCCACGACGCTCCCCGGCAGCCGCAGTCGGGGAGCGTCCCCGTCGAGAAGGAGAAGCCGGATGAAGGAGGCGGGGGTAGACGTCGCCGCGACCGCGAGCGCTTCCCCGACGCGGGCCACCGTCGAGGGCCGCGTCCTGCTGTCCCGTCATGGCATCTGCACGACCTTCGGTGTCGGGCGCGCGACCGCAGAGCGCTGGTGGCGCCACCGGGCGACGAACGGCCACCCGGCCGTGGCCTGGCAGCAGGGCCGCCGACAGTGGTGGGACGAACAGGCGATGCGGACCTT
Organism: Pseudonocardia tropica; assembly: GCF_040105315.1. Classification (NCBI taxonomy): domain Bacteria; kingdom Bacillati; phylum Actinomycetota; class Actinomycetes; order Pseudonocardiales; family Pseudonocardiaceae; genus Pseudonocardia; species Pseudonocardia tropica. Next base: position 3,439 of record NZ_JBEDNP010000051.1, on the reverse strand, counting down.
CGTCAACGACCTCGCCGCATCTCCCCCGGACCGGCTCGACGACGACGAGGAGACCGTGCTGACCCGTGCGGCCCTCGCGCGGCGGTTCCACGTCTCCGTCCAGCACCTCGCGAACCTCTACAGCGCCCGCGACGACACCGGCCACCCCCGTCCGGCCCGCCGAATCGGACGCCACCTCTACTGGTCCCTCGGCGAGATGGACAGCTGGTGGCAGCACCGCGAGGCCACCAAGCGCGACAGCCTCACGTCGGTCGACCACAGCGGGAACGGCGACGACCTCCTGACCCTCGACCAGGCCGCCGCTGTGCTCGGCTACACCGACGCGTCGGTCATCCGCGGCTACCTCGCCCGAAGCCCGGGCTACTTCCCCCGCCCCGACTGGACCGACCCCCACGGCCGACGGCACTACCTCCGCCGCACCGTCTGGGCATTCGCCGACAGTCGCACCAGGCCCGGCCGGGCCGGCCGCCCTCGCCCGGGAGCCCCTGGGTAAACAGGCGCCGACCAGCAGAAACGGTCGCGCGAATAGCCCGCAACCCGCTAGATATGGTATAGTGATTCGTATCGGGAGGCGATGACAGCGCCGACCGACACCCGCAGACCGATCGAAGGAGTCCCACGATGGACTGGCGATTCGATGCGGCATGCCGCCGCGAGAACCCCGAGCTCTTCTTCCCCGTCGGAAGCGACGGACCGGCCGAGCGACAGACAGCCGCCGCCAAGGCCGTGTGTCACCGCTGCCCGGTCCGAGAGCACTGTCTGACCCACGCCTCGCCGAGGGGGAGGGCGCCGGCGTGTGGGGCGGCACGGACGAGACCGAGCGGCGCGCCCTGCGACACGCCGGCCGACGAATGGCCACCACCGCATGAACCGGGACGGAGAGCGTCACGTGCCCGCTCCGGTCGTCGCTACTGAGGCAGTGCGGCCCAGTCCGGCGCTCGTCGACGATCAGATCCGGGCCGACCTGCTCGACCCGTGTCCGAGCTGTGGTGAGGCAGGTCCGCACGAGCCCGGTGACGCACCTGGTGCGGTGCACTGCCGTCGAGGGAGCTGTGGCGCCTGGTGGGGCGAGCAGGACGCCGTGTTCGTCGCCTGCGCGGTCAATGGCGACCTGGGCGAGGACACGACGTTCGCCGCGCTGAGCGCGATCCGCGATGCCGAGGACCGCGGGGTCGACCACGACGCAGCCACCGTCGCCGCAATCCTGCGCAGCGTCCTCACAGATACGTGATCACAGCGGTGGGGCGCGGTCCAGGCGCCCCACCGCCGCCGCCCCTCACTCATGCGCACCCGGTCATCGAGGAGCAGACCATGAACGTGTCCGTTGACGATCTCGCCGCCCTACTCGTCGAGATCGACACCGACCACTGGCGACGCCAGGCGCGCCGGGAGCAGGCCCGGCACCTCGCGGCGGTCCTGCACTGCCCGGAGCCGGGCGGAGAGCCGCCGCTCGCGCGCGTCGTCGAGATGCTCGTCCGCGACGCGGAATGCCACGACCTCGAAGAAGACGCCCAGCGCGCACTGCAGGCGACGCTGAGCGTCCACGGCATACCCGGTGGGGTCGCCCCCACCTCCTGGGAGCGCGCGCTCTGTGAGCTGATCGTCGCCATTCCCCCGGTGCATCGGCCGATGCTGGCCAGGGCCTTCCCAGATTGGGTCGCCTGGGCCGAGGTCATCGACGCACCCGACCTGCGGGCCCGCGTGCTCAGCGCCGTCGATCGCGCCTGACTGCCCACCTCTGGCTGAATAATCGCAGGTCAAAGCGCATTTCTGCATCGAATAGTGGTATAGTGAACAGCGGCGGGAGCGATGACAGCGCTCCCGCACCACAGAACCGGAGAGCGTCATGAGCGATCAGCACACCACCGGCGATCCCACGGAACGACGCACCTCGCCAGCCACTCGACACCAGATGCTGGAGGTCGCCCTGGGAGCCGCGCGGGCCGGCTACCACGTCTTCCCGCTGCAGGTCGACGGGAAGAAGCCGATCTTCCACGCCAAGCGCACCTGCAAGCGCAGCGGTCCCTGCAGCGGCCCGGAGGGGCACCTGGGCTGGGAACAGCGCGCCACCATCGACCCCGACCAGATCCGGCGCTGGTGGAGCACCAAGCCCTACAACGTCGGTATCGCCTGCGGCCCGTCGAAGCTCCTGGTGATCGACCTCGACGAGGGCCACGGGGCGACCGCACCCGAGGAGTTCGAGGGGGCCCGCAACGGCCGCGACGTCCTGCAGATGCTCGCGCGTCGCGCCGGTGAGCCCCTGCCCGACCAGACCCTGACGGTGTCCACCCCCAGCGGAGGTGGGCACCTGTACTTCCGCAACGACAGCGCGCTGCGCAACAGCTCTCAGACCGGACTCGGCTGGAAGATCGACACGAGAGGTGAGGGCGGGTACATCGTCGCTCCCGGCTCGGTCCGCCCCGAGGGGCGCTACCAGTTCGAGCGCTCCGGCCCGCCTGCCGAGCTGCCCGCATGGATCGGCGACATGCTCGCCCCGCCGCCCGAGCCGGAGATCGCCCATGTCCCGCGGCCGCGACTCGAGCTCAGCGGCAACCGCCAGGAGCGCTACGTCCGCAGCATCCTCGAAGGCGAGGCCCAGCGGATCGAGGAGGCGCAGCCGGGTGGCCGCCACCACGCAGTGCTGACCGCCGCACTCAAGCTGGGCAACTACGTCGGCGGCAACGTCATCTCCGCCGAGGAGGCACACGCGACCCTTCGCTCCGCCGTCCAGATGCACATCGGGGTCGACGACTTCAGCGAGTCCGAGGCGGAGCAGACCATCAGCGACGGACTCGCCTACGGAGCCAGGCGCCCGCGCTACGCGAACAGGGATCGAGCAGGGCGTACCGCGGCCGCCGACGGATCTGGGAATACGCAGAGAACCGTTCCTGGTCGCGGAAAGGGAAGGGCTCAGAAGAAGCCCGATGAAAAGCGGCGGAGCCGCTCGGGAGTAGGCACGTAGAGACGCACGCGAAGGCGCCACCACCAGCGGATATCGGCTAGATATGGTATAGTGATAACTACGGGGAGAGATTGACAGCTCGAACCGTTCACCCATAACCGAACGGAGCGCCTCATGCCGCGAACGCTGCACCGGACACCAGTTCCAAGTGCCTACGACGACTGCGAGTTCAGCCTGACCGACCTCTTCTGCGGCGGAGGCGGATCCTCCTTCGGCGCGGAACAGGTCCCCGGGGTCCGAAGCGTCATGGCGGTCAACCACTGGGACCTCGCCGTCGAGACCCACAACCAGAACATGCCCGACGCAGGGCACGACGTCATCGACATCGCGAAGGCCGACCCGAGCCGGTTCCCCGGCACCGACCTGCTGTGGGCGTCACCCAGCTGCACCTTCTTCAGCCCGGCCCGCGGCGAGAAGCAGACCTTCGCCCAGCCCGAGACCGAGCCCAGCCTGTTCGACCTGCTCGTCGACGACGAC
>NZ_JBEDNP010000050.1:0-4430 GCF_040105315.1 Pseudonocardia tropica | reverse complement strand
TCCTATCGGACCCGCGCCCGACGCGAGCTACTGGCGAAGCACAACCGCGCCAGCAACGACTGAACACCGACAGGGGTCAGTCCCAGTCCGTCGTTACGGGGTCACTCCAAACCCGCCGTTGACAGTCGTCGAATGCCCGCGCGATCGGCTTCCACGAAGCGACCGGTCGGGCTCCTGACCGCGGCACACAGTTCGGCGCGATGGCGGGCGATCCGGTTCGAGAGGTGCGCTGTCGACAATCTCCGATCCTGCGCGAAGGAGGAGCAGAGCCTCCGTGACCGCTTCGGCGTCAGGCAACGGGGGCGCCGGATCGACGAGCGACGGCGGCCAGTCCAGCGGACTCGCTCCGCCCATGGACGTCCGCAGGGCGCCACCGTCGCGAGGGGCCGTTGTCAGGCAGTTGGCCGAGCGGGACGCCGCTCCGGTCCATCTCGGAGATCTGCCCGCCCGGCGAGGGCGCGTTGGTCCTTGGAACCCCACCCACCGCTCCATCGCCACTCAGCTGGATGCTCTCCGGTGGACGGACCGAGTGGGGCATGCTGGCCGTATGAGTCCCGATGAGCGGGGGGCCGTGTCCGCGGCAGCCGAACACGGACACCGGCTGGCGGCCGTCCTGATCGCTCGACTGCGGCGGCAGCTCACAGCCGGACACCGCCCGTTGTTCGTCGGGATCGACGGCCGCAGCGGAGCTGGAAAATCGACCGTCGCAGCGAGAATCGCGCAGGCCTTCAGAGAACCAGGCGACGACACCGACAGCGTGACCGTCGTCGAGGGCGACGAGTTCTACAGCGGTGGGAGCGCTGACACCTGGGATCGCAGGGCCGCGCCGGAGAAGGTGGCCTTGGTGATCGACTGGCGCCGCCAACGCGATGTTCTCGAACGGCTCCGCCGAGACGATGTCGCCAAGTGGCAGAGCTTCGACTGGGACTCTGAGGACTGGGACAGCGATAGCGTCCCGCTCGCAGCGATTCCCACCATCGCCCGGACAGCGCCGGTGATCCTACTCGAAGGTGCGTATAGCTGCCGGCCCGAGCTGCACGACCTACTCGATCTACGGGTGCTACTGGAGGTTCCGCGCGAAATCCGTCGGAAGCGGCTGATTGATCGAGAAGGTGACGCGTTCCGGTCTGACTGGAACGCGCGCTGGGCCGCAGCCGAGGACTACTACTTCGACACCGTGATGCCCCCCGAGCGCTTCGACCTCGTACTCGGCGATCTGGAGGGTAGGGAAATGAATCGCGTCACGACCTGATCCACCCAGATCGTGGACCGCAGGGACCTGTTCGTCCCGAAGCGACCGGCACGATGGTTCGACGGGCTACGACGCGCAGGTCGGCCAGGCCGTCGCGTCCGTGGACGTCCGCCGGACGCCGCCCGTGTGAGGGGCCGTTGATGGCGCGCGCACCGCTGACTCGCCGTGCTCGGCCAGCTCGACGACCTGCTGACCGTGTACCGGCCTGATCGCTCGGTGCCAGGGCCGAGCGACAATTCGCTCGCCGAGCACCGGGCGATCCTCGACGCGATCCATGCTCGCGACGGCGGATCTGCACGCGGACTGATGCACGACCATCTGATTGCGATGCGTGACCTGCGCGTGGCCTCGTTGATCCGCGCCAACGCGTAGACCGTCCTTCGTCTCCCATCGGCGTGAACGAGCCCGGCGACGTCGGTGATGTGCACGGCTGGTGCGGCCTTCGACGCGCGGGGCCGGCCCCTCAGCCCCGAGTCGCACGCGCGGCTCGACCTCTGGCGGGCGTCGGTCGATCAGCTTTCGAGAGCGCCGCGAGCCGGAAGGACGGTGGTCGGCGCGGCGCCGCCGCCGGCGTGGCGGTCGCCCGACGCGCAAGCAGGTGGTGTTTCGTCGGCTCGGGCCGGCCGGCGCGTCCGCAGTAGAGCCCCTGGGAGGTCTCTTCATCGCCGAGACCGATCGGTCGCTGATCGCATTCCCCCGCCGGATGGTCCCCAGCATCGGGGCCCTACTCAGGCCGGCGTGGGCGCTGATCCAACTGCGCCGCCTCGAGCTCAGGGCCGCGTTGTTGCCCTGGACCCGTCGACGGTGCCCAGGCCAGCCGAACCACCGCCTGGTTGGCCGTGTCAAGGTCGAAGTGGTGCGGGTCGAACCGGTCCGAGCCCCACCACTCGACCCGCTCGGCGTGCTCCGTGTGGCCCGGGTCGGCAAGCGCGTCGAGGAACTCCGGAAGCTGAACACCCGGCCCACGTTCTCAGGCACGCTCCCCGACCTCGACACAACGCGGATTGTCGCCGAAGTCATGGACATAACCGGCGTCATCACCGGCGCCGACGACTCAGAACAGCTTCGTCCGGGCCCCGTCGGGGATGCCGGTGTCGACGTCCGGATCGCGGAACCCATAACGAGTACGGTCGATCTCGAACTCGTGCAGGTGGGAGTTGGTCCAGCCCATCGCTTCCTGCACCACGCGCGCCTCCTCACGCCAGCACCGTCGCCCGCTGCGTAGCGGTCGGCCCGACAGCACGGCCTCACGCCCGCGTGGTCGCGGCACGACGGAGAGCCTCGGCGTGGGCGGCGGCGAACGCGGCGAAGGTCCGTGGCGCACGCCCCGTGAGCGCGGCGACGGTGCCGGTCGTCCCCGCCAGCACCCCGGTGGCGACGTCCCGGCACAGTGTGGCGACGTCGCCGGCGAACCGGACCGGTACGCCCTGCTCGACCAACGAGGCGGCCAGGCGGTCCGGCGGCAGGTCCGCAACCGGCACAGGCCGGCCGATCGCGGCGGCGATCAGCGTCGCGATCTCGGCGGTCGTCAGCGCTTCGGGCCCGGTCAGCACGTGCGTCCCGCACCGTCCGGCGCCGCCGACGAGAACCGCGGCCGCGCATGCCGCGATGTCGTCAGCGTCGATGTACGACACCGGGGAACCGGCGTAGGTGTCCACAAGCGAACCGTCGGGGGCGAACCCGGCGACACCGGTGACGAAGTTCTGCATGAAGCCACTGGGCTGCAGGACCGTCGCCGGCATGCCCGCGTCGTGCAGGTAGCCCTCGATCTCACCGTGCGCGCCCTCGGCGAGCAGACGTCCCGGTGCCGCCCGCCACACCGACACCTTGACCACGTGGTCGACCTCGGCGGTCCGGGCGGCGTCGATCGCGGCCTTCTGCTGCCGGATCATCGGCTGCGGCCCGTCGACGGGCCGGGCTCCACCGGCGTTGAGAAACAGCTGGTCGGCCCCGGCGAACGCCGTCGCGAGACTTCCCGGTTCATCGAAGTCTCCGTACACCACCTCGCCGCCGAGCCCGGCCGCCACTGCCGGGTTGCGGGCCATCACCCGGAACGGCACTCCCGCGATGTGCAGGCGGGCCGCCAGAGCTCGACCGATGGATCCGGTCGCACCGGTCACCACGATCATCGTTCACTCCCGCACAACTATCCTGATGCCGACTCGGACAACGTAACATGAGGAGTCCTCATCTTGACTGGCGACTGCGGGGTAGGGGGCCGACGGCGTCCGCGCGCCGACGCCCGTCGTAATCGGCAGCGGCTGCTCGCCGAGGCCGACGCCGTGTTCCGCGAGGACGGATCCGGCGCGTCCTTGGAGCGCGTGGCGCGCCGGGCCGGGGTGGCGATCGGAACGCTGTACGGGCACTTCCCGACCCGACATGACCTGGTCGCGGCACTCCTACGCCGCCGGCACGACGAACTGTTCGCCTGGGGCGAAGGGCTCGGCGCCGAGCGTGGCCCCGGTGCGGCGCTCGAAGCCTGGGTGCGCGCCGTCGTCGAGCACGCGTCCACCTACAGCGGGCTGGCCGACCTGCTCGTGGCCGCCGACGCCGGGTCTGAACTGCACGACGACTGCGCACGGATGACGGCGATCGGGGAAGCACTCGTCGCCGGAGCGCGCGCCGCGGGGGCCGTGCGCGCCGACATCCGCGGCGAGGACGTCTTCACGCTGGTGAACGCCGCGGCCTGGACACGTGCCGGCCTGTCGCCCGAGGACGCCGACCGGCTGGTGACGTTCACGCTCGACGGCTTCCGGCGCGGCTGAGGTCATGGCGGTCCGATTCGAATCCATCACAGCGATGCGGGCAGTCGGTACTGCGCCATCCGATACGGCGACCGCCTCGCCGAGGCCGGCGCGATCGCCTCGATCGGCTCGATCGGTGACAGCTGCGACAACGCCCTGGCCGAGCCGGTGATCGGGCTCCACAAGACCGAGTGCATCCGTCGTGACGGACCGATCCGCTCAGTCGACGATCTCGAGCTGGCCACCGCGAGCTGGGTGCGATGGTTCAACACTCACCGGCTGCACTCCATGATCGGCAACATGCCGCCGGGTCACGTCCGGCGGAGTGGTGTATGAGATCGACTCCGCGTGATCTTGGTTCGGGATTCTAGGCGGTTATTGCCTCGGTTGTCATGAGTGCCTCGCTGCCGGTCGGTGCGGCTTCGGTGGTGACG